>NZ_JAWJTF010000162.1:0-12911 GCF_048836525.1 Nostoc sp. CALU 546 | reverse complement strand
ACTCAATGAATGCATTCCCAGTCGGAAACTGGGAACGAGGAAATGTTTATCAAGCTAGGTTTTTAGGACTTGTGTGTACACCGTAGCTTAAAAAGGGAGGAACCAGAATCAAAGTCTCCCAATTTATCGGGGGATTCAGGGGGATCTAAAATTTTTGATACCGACAAGAGGACTTTTAAAATATCCTCTTCGGTTAGAGTGAATTATTTATTTTTGAATAATACAGTAAAAATACTACCATTTGGATGATTATCTTCGATGGTGATTGTACCGGAATGTGCCTCGATCGCCATTTTGCAGAAAGCCAATCCTAAACCAATTTGCGAAATTTCTGGCATCAGAGTTCCAATTTCATACTTCTCGAAAATGATTTGTCGTAAGTCTTGACGAACTCCCGAACCGGAATCAGCGACTTGCACTTTAGCACCACCTGCTGCCAAATACTCTCCTCGGAGGATGACTTGAGAATTGAAGGGGGAGAACTTAATGGCATTGGAGAGCAAATTATCCAGCACTCGACGAAAGATCACTGCATCTACTGCAACAATGCCACCAGGTTCGGGAAATTCACGTATCAGGGTCAGGTTTTTTTGAGTAGCGATCGCCTCAATATCTTCTACAGCTGATATACACAGCGCACAAAGATCCACTTCTGTGTAATTGAGAACCATTTTGCCAGATTCCAACTTTGCCATAATCAGCAAATTATCAATTAACGATTGTAGTTGTTGTCCAGCAAGTAAAATTTGATCGACTTTTCCTTGCTGTTGTTCCTGTGAGAAACCTGGCAACCGAAGAATCTCTGCTCCTAAGATAATACTGGTAAGCGGATTTCGCAGATCATGCACAATCATATTTACCATGTCTTCTCGCGTCTTGAGCAATACTTGCATACTGTCGTATTGCTGCTTAATCCGCAACATGGAATTAACTCTAGCTCGTAATTCCACACCGTTGACGGGTTTACTAATGAAATCATCTGCACCCGTCGCCAGACATCGAGCCAAATCTTCTTTCTCGGTTAATGCTGTCACCATAATAATCGGCACTGCTTGCCATTGTGGATCGGCTTTGATGCGCCGGCAGACTTCCATCCCATCAAGATCGGGCATCATCACATCTAATAAAATCAGATCGGGCTGAAAACTATCGAGGCGATTTAGAGCTTGTTGACCACTAGAAGCGTAGTAAAGCTGGTAGTTTTCACCATCCAGTAAGGTTTCAACAACGTCAAAGTTATCGGGTTGATCGTCGATCACTAAAATAGAGGTTTGACTATCCATCGAAAATTTCCGTTACCTGCTTAAGAGTTCTTGAATTGTGGTTACAAGCTGTTTAAGTTTTATCGGTTTGGTGAAATATTCGTTAGCTCCAGCCGCTAAACAAGTTTTGCGATCGCCAGGCATGGCTAAGGCCGTTAGTGCAATGATTGGAATATGCACAAATTGCTGATCGTTACGGATACGGCGCATTGCTTCCAACCCATCCATTCCCGGCATTTGAATGTCCATCACAATTAAGTCGGGGCGTTGAACTCTAACAAGGTCAATAGCTTGTTGTCCATTGTTTGCCAGAATCAGATGATACCCTCGACCTTCAAGATAGCCGGACATAGTATCAATATTTGCTCGATTATCTTCTGCCAGTAAAATCAAAGGAGTGTCTAGAACTGCTTCTGGTACGCCAATTAGATTTGGTGGTTTAGAATAGGCAGAATGTTGTAGTTTATCTATAGTTGCTTGAAGTTGAGTGCGGGTAATGGGTTTGACCAGATATTCAAACGCTCCCTGAGCTAATCCTTTGCTACGCTCATCCACAACTGAAATGATGATCGCTGGAATATTTTTGGTTTTTGGGTTGGTCTTGAGTTGATTTAGCACCTCCCAACCGGATAGATTAGGTAGTTGCAAATCCAGAATAATCAGAGCAGGTTGAACGCGCAGCACTTCTTCTACGGCTCCTTCACCTTTGGGATAGATGATGGGTTGCATTCCCATTTCGCTGAAGTAGCGAGTAATTTGGTCAGCCGCCGCAACAGAATCTTCGATAATCAAAACTTGAGCATTCTCAGCAGGTAAGTGATGGCTGGGCAATAAAGTAGTTGCCTGCGTTATTGACACATTGTCTCTGGTATGATATGGAATACAGACCGTAAAACAACTTCCCTCTCCAACTTCACTCCTAACTAAGACCGTTCCTCCATGTAGGGCTACAATCTTTTGTACTAGTGCCAAACCTAGACCAGTGCCACTGTACTGACGGTTAAGGCTACTGTCAAGCTGGATAAAAGGCTGAAACAACTTGCCAATTTCTCCGGCAGCGATACCGATGCCGGTGTCAGTAATATGGAAGCAGAGGTTTGGGGAGGATGAGGGGGACAAGGAAGAATTTACTCCCCCTGCCTCCCCTGCCTTCCCTGCTCCCCCTGCCTCCCCTGCCTCCCCTGCCTCTGCCCCCCTCCCCCTCCACCCGGACTTCTAGCGTTACAGATCCGCCGTCTGGTGTGAATTTGACAGCGTTACTCAGCAGGTTGATCAATACCTGACGCAGACGGCGATCGTCTACTTGGATGCTGTGAATATGCTCAGAAATATGAATACTAAGACCAATATTCTTTTTCAAAGCCATCTGTTTAACAAAGGCAATGCTGGTATCACAGAGGCTCCTGACAGAAACATCACTCAATTGCAGTTCTAGTTTGCCAGATTCGATTTTAGACAAGTCTAGAATGTCGTTGATTAGTTCTAACAAATGCCTACCACTGCGCTCAATAGTCGCGATCGCTTTTACTTGTCTTGCATTGATGGAGCCAAACACACTTTCTTGTAAGCCCTCTGACATTCCCAAAATCGCATTGAGCGGTGTTCGCAGTTCATGGCTCATGTTTGCGAGAAATTCGTCTTTGAGGCGAGTAGCGCGAGCAAGTTCCACGTTGGCGTTAGCAAGTTGCTCATTCGTTTGCCGCAGTTGTGCTTCGGCTTGTTTGCGATCGCTAATATCAGTAACCCGTACTAGATTCATGGTACGTCCGGCTACAGTAATTGGTTTAGCTGCAATGTTTCCCCAGAAAATTTTACCCTGAAGAGTAACATATTCAATCTCTCGGCTCCAGACACCTTTTGACTGCATATCTGTGACGATCGCATCGGTTTCGCTAGCAGTAAATGGACGGTACTGGAGTCTCTGCCCATTAATATTGAGCAATTCAGCTTTGTCAACTGCCTCAAACAATTCTACGGCCCGTCGATTGCAATCCAGAATAAGCAGGGTTTGCGGGTCAACCAAAAAAATGGCATCGGCAGATTCGTTAAAAATTGCTTCTCGCAAATCCTGATTGTGGATAAGTTCTTGTTCGGCTTGTTTGCGTTGTGTAATGTCAATATGGCAACCAATCATCCGGAGGGCATTCCCATCTTGATCCCACGTAATCACATGGCCGGAACAAATGACCCAAACAGTAGAACCATGTTTATGTCGATATCTCACCTCGTTGTAAAAAGGAATTTGTCCACGACTTTGGATGTGTCGGTTGAAAAGTTCCAAAACACCCGGTAAATCTTCTGGAAAAATTAGGCTTTGCCAACTCTCTGGTGTATTGGGCAATTCATGATCTTCATAGCCAAACATCTGCTTGAAAGTTAAGCTCAAGTACTCCTGATTGCCAGGAATATCCCAGTCCCAGTAACCAGCTAGAACTACTTCAAGAATCTGCTCCAAAAGATGTAATTCAATTCGCAGCATTTGAGTGCGTTGCAGTTCTTGCTCTGAAAGCTTGCGTTCTGTGATATCCGTTAACACACCCAGCATTCGCAGCAGTTGTCCGGTTGCGTCATAAACTCCCCGTCCTTTTGCCGATACCCAGTGAATGCTGCCATCTTGCCAGACAACTCGGTATTCGACAGCATAATCGGTTTGTGTGGCGATCGCCTGACTGAGTTCCATCTCAACCCATTCCCGATCCTCTGGATATAATTGATTGAGCCACTTTTCATAAGTCCAGTTGGCATCACTCAAATCAGAACCAAAACAGTAAATTGTATTCTCACTAGCAAATATTTGATTGGTGATTGGGTTTAACTCCCAGTAGCCAATACCAGTAAAATTCAGGGTAAGTTTGAGTTTCTCTTCGCTGGCTTTTAAGGCTGCTTCTGTCCGTTGGCGTTCTGCCAGTTCTGCTTGTGCTTGCTGATATACACTTCCCTGTTGAATGGCGATCGCTATTTGCACCGCTAGTTGATCTAATAAATCTAGTTCTACTGATTGCCAGTGGCGAGATGCACTACATTGATGAACAATTAATAATCCCCATAACTGTTCTTTGACTAAAATGGGTACTACCAGATTGGCTTTGACTTCAAATTGTTCTAGAATATGCAAATGATAATTTGTTAATTCAACCTGATAAATATCGTCAATTGCTAGTTTTTTCCCTTGGCGATAGTCACTTTCGGCTTCTTGTTGAAAGCAAGTAAAAAGAATTTCCTTTCCTAGAGCCACCGTCCAGCCTGGAAGCACTGACTCCGCCACAATTGTGCCGCTCATATCTGGCTGAAATTGATAGACTACTACCCGGTCGGCTTTCAAAAACTGCCTTACTTCTGTCGCTGTGGTATGCAGAATTTCTTCTAGTTTAAGAGACTGACGAATCCGTAAGGCGATCGCAGCAATCAGTTGTTGTTGTTCCCGACTTTGTTCTAACTGTCGAGTCAGATGCATTCGTTCAACGGCATGATGAATAGCACCTTGAAGAACTTCAGCCGTGAGTTTATCTTTAACCAAATAATCTTGGACACCACTTTTCATCGCACGGACTGCGATCGCTTCATCCCCTTGTGCTGTTAGCATAATTACAGCAGTTTGGGTATGGTTATAAGATTCCCAAAATTGCTGAATAAACTTTAGTCCATCCCCATCAGGCAACACAAAATCCAGCAAAATAATATCTGGTATCTCCTGCTGACACCATTTCAGTGCTTGCGTTGCCGTCTCAAGCTCCAAAATCCGATAGGTATACACGCTGTCCTGCTTTAAAAAACGACAATATGCTTCGCGATCTTCAGCGCAATCAATCAGCAGGATTGTGAGGCAAGAAGGATGACTCATAAATTTAATATAAAAACGCGATCGCGCTTCACAAAAATTATACCTCGATAACCATTGTGTTAATAGCCTGATGGAAATCGAGTCACACCTAGACAAGAAAGATACAAAATGCCTGAGACATCTCAATATTTGTCGGGTTTTGGGGAAAAGGGTAAGGGGTAAGGAGAAAGAAAAAATCTTAGGACTTACGCACTGTACAACTTAATCATGGTATGAATATACGAAAATTGGTCGTTTCAGCCTTTTATTAATCGTTCTTCGATGGTCATCTGTAGGGGTAAAGCACATTGCTCACTGGTGTCAACTTAACGCGAAACCGCATGTCCGCCAGGGATTGTAAATCCCTGTCTCATAGCTAAAGTCATCTGAAGATTCTCTGGCGGGTTATGAAGCCCGCAGCGAAGCTATTTTTGGCTTAAGTTGACATCAGTGAGAAATGCTAAACCCCTACGACAGACGTGCTTTTTCAAAGAATCCATATTTGGTATTTTCTGTTAATGCGTAAGTCTTAAAACCTTTAACCTTTTCCCTTTACCCTTTTCCCCAAACCCATTTTTCACAACCAGGTTTGCACAACATGACCCTTCAACTGTTGTCCTAACCAAGGTGTATTTTGTGAAAGTGTATAAAGACTTTTCCGTTCGACTTTCCAGGTTTGCTGAGGATCAAATAAAGTAAGTTCTGCTGGTTGATGAGGTAGAATTGCACTGACTTTCTGACCCAAACACTCTGCTGGACTGGTACTCAATGCCCGCCATAATTCTAAAGCTGTAAATTCTTCAGTTTCAACAAGATATTGCCACAGCAGAGGTAATGCTAACTCTAAACCAATTGCTCCGGCTGGTGCTTCGGCAAAAGCTTGGACTTTTTCTTCATAGCTGTAAGGTGTGTGGTCAATAGCGATCGCATCTATCACACCTGCACGCACCCCTGCACGCAACGCCGCCACATCACTGGGATTACCTAAAGGCGGGTCTAAATGCAAGCTGGTGTGATAACTCTTAATAGCTTTTGTATCAAGTAAAAGGTGCATCCAGGTGGTGCTGGCGGTGATGGGTAAACCAGCAGCCTTAGCTGAAGCGATTAATTCCACACTGCGAGCTGTGGAGACACGCATAATATGGACTGGTGTGCCTATAGTTGCAACCAATTCAAGCATAGCTGCGATCGCAGTAGTTTCAGCGCTAGCGGGAATTGGGGGTAAACCAAAACGCAGAGCATTCGCCCCTTCTCTCATTACACCATTTGCTGCTAACTGGCGATCGCTAGGCCAAAATGCTACAGGTTTACCCAACGGCTGAAGATACTCTAACACTCGCCGCACCAGCGCCAAATTTTCTAACGGCTTACCATCGGTAAAACCAACAACTCCAGCCGCCGCTAAATCTGCCAACTCCGTCAATTGCTTTCCAGCAACATCTAGGGTAATAGCACCCCAAATATGAAGCAGGGGAGCAGGGGAGCAGGGGAGCAGAGGAGACAAACTCTTCTCTGCCCCTCTGCCCCCCCGGTCAGCGTTAGAGGTTTCTGCCATAGACCTCTGCCCCTCTGCTCCTCTGCCCCTTTGCCCCTCTGCCCTCTTCTGCTGCAACTGTGCCACAAGGGCAGGGTTATCAATAACAGGGGATGTATTGGGTAAAATGCTAACTCTGGTAAAGCCGCCAGCAGCAGCAGCTTGTAAAAAAGACAAGAGGGTTTCTCGGTCTTCAAAGCCAGGTTCACCAGAGTGGCTGTACAAATCTATTAACCCAGGGCCAAGAACTAATCCCTGACAATCTCTAATTTTAGTATCAGAAGTGATATCAGAAATGTGTGAAGCTACTTCTCGGATATAACCATCAGCAATCAACACATCAAAGATTTCATCTATTTTAGAAACTGGGTCAATCACCCGTACTTTTTGCAGCAGTTCAATCATAAAAGTTTTTAGTTATGAGTTATGAGTTATGAGTTATGAGTTAGGACTTAAGTAAGTAGGCATAATTCAACATAAAGTAAAATCCTAGTTCGTAATCAGCGATTCATCGCTCGAAGCAAGGATTATTAGGACTAAAGTCCTTACTACAAACTTTAATTTATTTACGTCTAGCTACTTATGAGTTATTTGTTTTTCAGTCATTGCTTCTAACTTTATTCCTCACTCCTAATTTCTAACTCCTCACTTCTCATTCCTCACTCCTAATTTCTAACTCCTCACTTCTCATTCCTCACTCCTAATTTCTAACTCCTCACTTCTCATTCCTAACTCAGCACTTACAAAGCCCCCGCTGCTGTTTTATCTAGTACGCCTCCACCGAAGTGAGTGGTGATGTTCATGGCTTGTAATACTGGTAAACCATCGATTCCAGACGGGTAATCGATAACGCTAACTGCGCCATTACCCTGACGGAAATTCCAGAAATTTTCTAGTGATAAACCTAGAATGTGACAAAGCAAGGTTTTATTTGTAGCGTCATGAGCTACAACTAATACAGTTTTGAATTGATTAGTTGATGCAGCTTGCACAATAGATTGCCAAGCTGCAACGCTGCGTTCCCACACTTCTTGCAAATTTTCCCCTTCAGGCATTTGCACTTGGGCTGGTACTAGCCGCCAGCGCTGCAACTCTCCTGGAAACTCTTGCTCTATCTCTGTTTCTAATTTTCCTTCCCAGAGTCCGTGACTGATTTCTCTTAAACCATCTTGCAAGTCTAACTTTACATTTGGATGTTGTTTTAAAATAATCTTTGCTGTTTCTTTAGGGCGCAGCATTGTGCTACTGACAGCAAAATCAATCGCTACGTCTCGGAGAAATTCACCTGCTTTTTGCGATTGTTGTCTACCGTTGTCGTTAAGGGGGACATCAATTTGTCCTTGAAACCTAGTTTGGCGATTCCAGTCGGTTTCACCGTGACGCACCAATAACAATCGTATTCCTTTATGATCCGGTCGCAATGAGGGTAAAGTCTCTCCCGTGTGTTGCGTCTGATTTAAGGATTCTAGCTGGACTGGTTCGCCCAATCCCCCGGCAAAATTTAGTACGGTAATGCCACAGTTAGATTGTTGTATTGAATGGTAGCGACTTGGGGGAATTCCCAAGGCTGTGCTAATGAGAGCGCGATTAATACCGTTATGTCCCACTATAAGAATAGTTTCGCCTTGATGTTGGGACAAAGTTTCTTGCCAAAATTGCCGCGCTTGTTCATATATGGCAAGAACAGGAAAATGTTCTCTTGTCCCTTGTGCATCATTTATCAGCATCCGCAGTTCGTCGGGGCGCTGATGCCAAGTGCAGTAGTCTTCGGCAAACTTCTGCTTGACTTCGGCAGTTATCAGCCCTGCCCATACGGGGAGGTCGATTTCTAGCAGTAAATCAGAAACTTGAATTACAGCAGATTGTTCAGAAGTAGTAGCTAACTCGCTATGAATAATATCTGCTGTGTGTTTCGCTCGTTGCAGAGGACTGCTATAAATAGCATTAAATAAAATATTGCTGAGGGCTTTGCCAACTTTACTTGCATCGTTACGACCTTTTTCGGTTAATGTTGACGCATCAGTGCGTCCCTGAATACGCCGCTCGGTGTTATAACCACTTTGACCGTGGCGCACAATGATGACACAAGTCATCTCAAAGCCCTCCTGTATCTAGACGATTAATTTTACTGCAAAATGATTGCAGAATTACCGACTTAGGAAGGCCGATTTAGTCAAGTGAGAAATTTTACTCTTGTAGGGGACGTAGAATAAGCAGCAAAAATAGCCGTAGGGTTTGCTCCCCGCAAGCCTATCGTGTACACACAAGTCGAATTACCCCCCTTAATCCCCCTTGGAAAGGGGGGAAACCAGAAAATCTTGTTCCCTCCCCTTTGCAAGGGGAGGGTTAGGGTGGGGTAAAACCAGGGGATTGAGGGGTGGGTAAAACCCCTGTGGGATAAGCATTTGAGCTTAAGTTTACACCAATGCTATGCCGTAGGCTAACGCACCTTCGATTGTTGACGGTGCGGCGCTTGGCAATAATATACTTTACATTAAAGCGTCAACTTTTATATCTGGTTATTCTCTCCCCAGATCCAACTGTACTTGCAATCCATCATTGTCACTCTCAGACTGAGCGGGTGTTAAGAAAATAGAAGTGTCTGGCTGTGATAATGATTCGTTAAAGCGGATTTTGACTGGAGCTTTATTGCCTCTTCTATTATTGTTAGAGATGCTTGCTGGATTAGTTTGCTCAAAAAATCTTCCAAAGTCATCTTGGGCTGTTCTTTGATCAATTCCAACTAGAGAATCACCAGTTAGTCTGTATTCTCCTAGATTTGAATTTGATGCTGGTGACTGTGCGTATACTTGGCTGCCTAAGTTTGCAAAGGCTGCCGTAATCCCCAAGAAAGCAATAATTTTGGCGTTCATTAGTTTTGTCCAAATTATCTTTAATATTGCTTGTCTATTATTCTCTGGGCAAATTATTTTAATTAACTCTATCGTTAGGTTCTATTACTATAATTGTATTGCGTATATACTTAGCGCGTCAATGATTTTTGCTGTGTGTTGAGTAAAATAAACATCATCATTCCTGTTCTAAAATCTTTTCTATATCTTTCCTTGCATAGAGAATCCGCACAAATTGAATGCTTTCATCTCGCTCAAAGTAAAAAATTAGATATTTTTTAAATCCTTTAACAGCCCATTTACGTAAACCTTGTAAACGAAGATTCTTCAGAGGATAACGGCTACCCATTTCAGGCATTCTTGCTAACTGTGTAAAAGCTTCTCTTACAGAGTCAAAAAATAAAAGACCCATGTTGGGGTTTTCTCAATACTTGTCGGTTAAGGGGAAAAGGGGAAAGGGAAAAGGGAAAGAAAAAACCTTTAACCTTTACCCTTTAACCTTTTCCCTAAACCAAATTCCGAGTTAAAAATCCTTAACCGAGCAGTATTGGGGGTTTTCTTGGGCAATGTAAGCAAAATAATCATCAATATCTAAACTGGCTTTGGGTGTAATTACTATCTGCTTTGTAATTATTTATTTTGATGCAGGTGGTTTATCAAGTTTGTGCATTTTTGCTGCCACCATTCATCATTAACTTCTATTGCTTCTCCACGTTTAACGATCGCACCTTGGTTGATGAGAGAATAGCGATGTCTGACAACAAACAGCTTCTCTACTAGATGCTTTGCAGGAGTATGCATCTACGCGAATAATCGGGTCATCGCCACAAGATTAAAAAATGCACTTATAGCCAGTGTTATCCTAAGAAATATTAGGAATTAACAATTACTTAGGCAAATGAGTATCACCGTTAATGTTTCTGAAGTAACTGCCAAGTTTTCTGAATTGCTGAGTCAGGTATTACTTGGTGAAGAGGTGGTGATTGCACAGAAAGGTATTCCAGTTGCACGCCTAGTCGCTCTCACAGATACAGCCTCACCTCGAATTCCTGGATTGGATAAAGGTAAAGTTATCATTGCACCAGATTTTGACGAGCCTTTACCAGAAGATATCCTAAATGATTTTGACAGTTCTAATCTAGTTTAGCGATGAGAGCTTTACTCGATACCCATGCATTTCTTTGGTGGGTAACAGATGACCCTCAGTTATCTTCCACCAGTCGCAGTATAATTGCTGATTCAGGTAATATCAGTAAATCGCAAAGTTTTTTCCAAGAGAGCGATCGCCAATATTTTGTAACTTGAGATACATTTTCTGCGAAACTATCTTAACCCGTAGGCTGGGATAAATTACTTTTACTTATAGTTAAGCAACTTTTAACGATTGCTAACCCGATGGAATATAAATACCTTTAACACTTCCATATTTGCGCTCAACAACTTGACGTAGAAAAGCTAACATTTGTTTAAGACAGAAAAGGTTACGATAAATTAATCGCCTACCCTTTAGTTTTCGACTAATCTTAAACCAAAGAAGATAAACCCAAATATTGACTAACACAAAAGAAATACCAACATATAATAATCTCAATACGGGCTTCTTATTATTTGTTCTGATTCGACATAGATTTTTTAATCTATAACTGCTTTCAATTCCAAATCTTTTTCGATAATCTTGATGAATGTAAGATAGGTTTATTTTCGACTTATAAACAACATAAGCAAAGTATTCAATACCATGTTGTTTTCTTGTCCCTTTTTTGTATTTGCAGATAATCCATAAGCTAAAGGTAACATTATTATCTTTCTCTTCACCCATTGTGTAAGTAGTTTTATAACTACTTCTGCCTTTAAGAAATTGATTTACACCACCCTTTTTTCCTCTTCTAATCGCTGGCATTATAAAGGGAATATCCAAGGCTTGCAACCACCTGATTACAGCGATACTAAAAAATCCTCTATCCAAATACAGTGTTTTTACATTTACTTTAATAGTCTCAAGTTCAGCTAATAAGTAGGTGATAATGGCAACATTTGTATCTAACCAACGTACTCCTCTAATCGCCAGTGTAATCCGTTTCCCCTTGGTTAATATATATAAAGTTGCATAGGCATAAAAAGAACAAGTTCCTGACTTAGCCTGACTTCTATAAATATAAGGGTCTTCATCACTATCAGGTTTCCCATAGTAAGGAATTAAATTTAAATCAATGGCAATTTTATGATATGCATTTTTAATACGATGAGGAATTCTACTTTTGAGAGCTAAATTGATTTGATTTTCTAGCTGCTCAAAATTATTGATTTTATCTAAGTGATACCTGATATCGCTACCACATGGACTACTATTTAAAACTTTTGTTGTATTCTCAATACTATCTCCACTACTTGCTGCTCTCACTAATATTTCAAATAGAGTTTTCTGATCGCAAACTCCTTGGGTCTCAATAGAAATATTTTCACTTAAACAATCCAGAACTTCGTCAAGGGTTTCTGAATCAGTTAGTGCAAGCTGTTTTGGTAAAGTCGTCAATGGTCATTATTTGGGTGGATGTACATTCTTGATAATTTCAGTTTTTGAACCTCTTTTATTGAATATAAGTTTTAATTATAAAATAGGTATTATTTAGAACTAACTTCTACTGAGTGTCTACTTAGCGATCGCTCTTTAGCAAAACTTTGCGATTTACTGAATATTTTATTTCTGAGCGTGGCAAGTGTCTGGGAGATTGTCATCAAGACTAAATCGGGTAAGCTAACTTTACCTGAACCTGTAGAAGAATATATTCCAAACCGACTAGCACTGAACCGCTTTGAGAGTTTAGACATTCAGATGACACACACTCTACAGGTTGCCAATTTGCCAAACATCCACCGAGATCCGTTTGACCGGATTCTGATTGCCCAAAGTCAAGTAGAAAATTTGCCAATTGTAACCATCGACCAAAAAATTGCACAGTATTCTGTCGAGACTATCTGGTAATCAAAGCTTAGAAATAACGATCGCACCTTGGTTGATGAAACAAAAGCATCGCTCAAAACTACTAGATTGCAAACTCTATCGCCTGGACTCGCTCTTTTAATTACGAATTAATTTTTTAGCCAATCGCCACAACAGATAACAAGGTAAAATTAATATCGCTAACAAGATTTGCACAAACTGACTTAATCGACGTAACCAGATAGCACGGGGAGTAGACTGGCGTTGTGGGATTGCTAGATTTTCTCGAATTGTCGCGGTAGTGGGATGATTAACTCCTAATACCCGTTGGCACATCTCCAAAGCTTCTACGTACAGAGGTTCGGCATCGCTGCCGCGTCCTTGGCTTTTGTAGAGTTCAGCTAAATTGTTCAAGCTAATAGCCACATTGGGATGGTCGCCAGCAAACAGGCGCTTTGTCATTTCCAAAGCTTCTACGTACAGAGGTTCGGCATCGCTGTAC
>NZ_JAWJTF010000424.1:0-1270 GCF_048836525.1 Nostoc sp. CALU 546 | reverse complement strand
AAAAAAGGTTTGATTGATATTGATACTAATTGAGTGCCTGGTTGGGGCAGCAAGCATTGATGCTAGCAACGAAGACGAAACTGCACCTGCTGAAAGTAAAATTCATATCTATACAATAGACCTGATTAAGAAAATTTAAAATTGCTTGGTAAGCCATAATAACTCTTTTTAACGAGTCGATAATGAAGTGCAAGTGCTTTGTTTTTCATCAGATGATTTATTTAAGATAATATCTAATTTTACCAGCAAGCTTTGGCTTCATTTCCTTGTAGGATGTCAGGCTTATCTAAACTATTCCTAGCAATTTTTTGAGAGATAAAAAAGGCGCTTGCTAAAACTTTTGTTTTGTGAAATATTGTATAGAGATTAAGTTTATCTTTTCCCTTCAATCTTTTCAAGAATTTAACTGGTTCTCTAAGAATAGACAAAGAAACTTTACCAGATGTTATTGCACTAATATTATGTTTTCCATAACATAATTCCAATGCGTAAGCACCAGCATTCCATCTAGATACTTGCTCAATCCAAGCTTTTTTCGGTGGTTTATCCATAGTTATGTCGGTAGGACTGGGAGTTTTATTTATAGAAACAACATCTAATAAGATTTCGTAGATAAAGCCTGCATACTTAGCTAGGATACTAAGATGAGTATCTTCAACCCTGATCCCAGGGTAAGTTTGAGCAATAACAACTAACAAACTGATCAGTGCATCTGTTCTTCCAAATGTACCTCCTCCTTGCATCCACAGAAAACCATTGTGTCTACCATGCATAAGGTCTAAAAATAATTGAATAGGAGGAATTTCTTGGCTAAAGTCAGGCAAAAGAATTTCAGTTCCATCTATTATAGTTTTTTCATATACAGCAAATCTATTTCTTGTGCTGATAATATCTATTTTACTATGCTCATTAAGTTGGCTAATTATTAATTTTAAGCCGTTAGAATCTAGGTCTAAAAACGGATAATTTTGCTCAATCAAAAATTGAGATTCAGCATCGAAGGTAAATAATATTACAGGAGGTATCCATCCATTATCTATACTATTCAATAGTAATGAACTATAAATATCGCCTAAAACTCTAATTTTTCCTGCTGCATATACTCCTTCCTTTTGGTGAACAATAAATATTCTGTGCTGGTAATCCGGGTAGACAAAATTACTTAAAGAATATGGTTTTCCTTCACACATTAAATTGTCAAAAATTTTCGATGGAATATTGTTTGCCAATTTCTCAGCAGTGTATAGATGAATGACTTGGACATTTGGCA
>NZ_JAWJTF010000244.1:2949-3219 GCF_048836525.1 Nostoc sp. CALU 546 | reverse complement strand
AGTCGTTCCTTACCGATCAGGGTAAAGGTTTTCTTTCCTGCCTGCAAATCCCACAGTTTCAGGGTGTTGTCAGATGAAGCAGAAACGGCTGTTTTTCCATCTGGGGCGATCGCTACTGCATATACCGAGTCGTTATTACCAGTCAGGGTATAGATTTCCTTTCCTGCCTGCAAATCCCACAGTTTCAGGGTGTTGTCATAAGAAGCAGAAACGGCTGTTTTTCCATCTCGGTCGATCGCTACTGCTCTTACCCACTCCTTATGACCAGTC
>NZ_JAWJTF010000244.1:0-2622 GCF_048836525.1 Nostoc sp. CALU 546 | reverse complement strand
GAACCAGAAACGGCTGTTTTTCCATCTTGGGCGATCGCTACTGCATTTACCGAGCTGTTATGACCAGTCAGGGTAGAGATTTCCTTTCCGGTCTGTAAATTCCACACTTTCAGGGTGTTGTCATGTGAACCAGAAACGGCTGTTTTTCCATCTGGGGCGATCGCTACTGACATTACCGAGTCGTTATGACCAGTCAGGGTACGCAGTAGGTTTCCGTCTGGATTGGTTAAGCTGGCTGTAATGGGGCGAAATCGAGGAATTTCACTTTTACTTTGTGCCGCATCTGCCAATATTTTCTGAATTTCTGGCTGGGGAAAACTCTGCAACCTTCCCCATAATTGTCCTACTAATTGGGTTTGGTTTTCATTCAAAACATGGGCTGATAGCTGTAGCGCATCTTGAATTAATTTCAGGATTTTGATTTGTTCAGGGTCTAGTTTATTTTCTTCCCCTAAATTCTCCCATACCTCTGGATTACAAGCCAAATTATAATCTCTAATTAGGGCTTCTACTCCAAATTGAGGATATTGAATTTTCAGAAAAATAAAATCAAAATTTGTGAGAATTTGATAATATTTCTGCGAGTTACCTGCTTTTAAGTTGCTTTCAGCAAATTTGCCTAGAAATAAATTTTTAAATTCGTCTGTTTGTAAGGCAAATTTAGTAGCAAGTTCACCCATTTTATGCAATCCCCTGCGCCAGGTAATCAGCTATACGTTGATTAACTTCTTTAAATAATCTTCGACCTTTAGCTAGTTTGTCTTGCTCTTGGAGAAATTCTAGAAAACTTCGATGATAAATACTATAATAAGTTGTTTTTTCATTTTCATTAATTTTTGGTGTTACATATTCCACCCAATCATTTAAAACTAATTTCACATCATATTCATCTCGATCGAGAATTTCTGCAATCATCTTTAAAGATATAGGTTCACCTCTTTCTACTAACATATACAAGATTTTCACTTTCATTTCATTGGATTCATTTTCCATATCCATTCGCAGCCAATGAACTTTATAATAATCTTTAAGACCTTGTGGTAATCCCTGTAAGGTCAAATCACTATATTCCCCTTCAGCAATCCAAGGTAATACATAACGCAAATACATGAAATTATTTTCGCTTTTAGCTGCAACTTGTTCAATAAAGTTATGTTCAGCAATATTGCGGTCTGTAATCCATTTTCTCAATTTCTCTTTATAGTCTTTATCAGCACTGAGAAATAGGTGCAGATAATCTTTCACATCTTCTGCACTAAAATCTTTATATTTGTTTTTTCTTAAATCCAATTCAACTACAGGAGTATCTGGAGACAAAGTTAAACGTTTTGTTTCTGGATTATAAGGTCGTCTAGTCAGTAAAAAATAGACTCCATCAGGAATATTTTGTGGTAAATCTAAAAGATTACCATTTCCTTCTTGTTCTACTTCATCTAGTGCATCAACAACAATTACAAGTTTTTGTCCTTTTAATTCTTCACTGGCTTTTTGCAATAAAGTCCTTAAATCGGCGTTGTCTGCATTTTGGAGAGAACAACGCTTAATTAACTGTTTACGGATACTGTCTAAAAACTTTTCTGGTTTGTTGCGTCCTTCTGCGAAAACATTAAAATAACAAGGGTATCTAGTAGCTAAAACGTATTTAGCAGCGATCGCACTTTTACCCATCCCCGCATCCCAAATTACAGTAAAATAACCCTTGGTTTGAGTTTTGAGGAATTTTTGAATAGCATTAAAAACAAAATCACGACCGCAAAATAAGCGAGTTTTCTCAAACATTAAGGCTTTAAACTCTTTGGGATAAACATCTAAATCCCAATCTGGATAGGGCTGAAATTTTGAGGAACTTGTTTGTTTAGCAACTGCAATAAAAGCTTCCCCAAATTCTTCTAACTCACCCAAAAACTTATCTAATTCAACCAAAAATTCAATTTGAGAATTCTTTATCTGAGTTTTGAGTTCGCTATTTTTATTAATAAAATTTTTGGTATCTTCTACAAACTTAAAGGGAGCATTAGAACTGTAAGCATCCCAAAAATAATCTTTAATTACTTTCTCTTTAAACAGGTTTAAAATTGCTTCAGGTTTAAATACGCCATACCTTACCAGAGCGTAAACATAAACAGTATCAACATCATCAGGAATTTGGGTAGGGTTGAGTCCTAATTCCTTGAGAATTTTGATAACAGCTTCGTTTTTTTGAGCTTGTTTAATGATTAATTGGCCGGCTTGAGGAGCATATTTTTTAATTATGGGAGTAATCGCTGAAGTAATTGCGGCAAACTCTATCATGTTTATTCCCGAAAAATTATTTTTTACGAGTAGCATCAGAGCAAATTATACAGTAATTACTGTTGAGTAGTAGTATAGATGTAACACTGCTTTATTCAAGCAAGTGGGATTAGGTTAAGGCAAGAGACGGCGATTTATCGCGTCTTTGTGATGATTTATCGCATCTTTGTGATCTAAAATTTTCATCAAAAAACCTTAACCGAGTTGATTCAGCGAACTCATTTGCTATTTCGGCGAACTCATTTGCTATTTCGGCGATCGCATTTGCTATTTCGGCGAACCCATTTGCTATTTCGGCGAACCCATTTGCTATTTCGGCGAACCCATTTG